>NZ_JBIGLU010000099.1:0-716 GCF_043658375.1 Pseudomonas sp. PsB
CCACGGCAGATAGGGACCGAACTGTCTCACGACGTTCTAAACCCAGCTCGCGTACCACTTTAAATGGCGAACAGCCATACCCTTGGGACCGGCTTCAGCCCCAGGATGTGATGAGCCGACATCGAGGTGCCAAACACCGCCGTCGATATGAACTCTTGGGCGGTATCAGCCTGTTATCCCCGGAGTACCTTTTATCCGTTGAGCGATGGCCCTTCCATACAGAACCACCGGATCACTAAGACCTACTTTCGTACCTGCTCGACGTGTTTGTCTCGCAGTCAAGCGCGCTTTTGCCTTTATACTCTACGACCGATTTCCGACCGGTCTGAGCGCACCTTCGTACTCCTCCGTTACTCTTTGGGAGGAGACCGCCCCAGTCAAACTACCCACCATACACTGTCCTCGATCCGGATAACGGACCTGAGTTAGAACCTCAAAGTTGCCAGGGTGGTATTTCAAGGATGGCTCCATGAGAACTGGCGTCCCCACTTCAAAGCCTCCCACCTATCCTACACAAGCAAATTCAAAGTCCAGTGCAAAGCTATAGTAAAGGTTCACGGGGTCTTTCCGTCTAGCCGCGGATACACTGCATCTTCACAGCGATTTCAATTTCACTGAGTCTCGGGTGGAGACAGCGCCGCCATCGTTACGCCATTCGTGCAGGTCGGAACTTACCCGACAAGGAATTTCGCTACCTTAGGACCGTTATAGTTACG